>CP102147.1 GCA_024583055.1 Streptococcus suis | reverse complement strand
TAACTACTACATTTTTTCTACTAAAATTTTTTCCTCCTCTTTCTTTTTTCTTCCTAAGTACCAATTTGCACGATAAACTTCTTTACTTTTCTTTTTCCTCATACCAGCTTCTCTAGTTAGTCAATATCTTCATACCTTAATCATGCCACAAAAAGAAAAAAATAAAAAAACGAGTTAGACAATTAAACAACAAGATAACTGTTTATACGTTCATTTTTGCTCGCTACCGCTCCCAAAACTAACGTATAAACAATTATCGTCCGAAGGTCGCTCCACGCTCCCAACGTCCTCTGTCGCCCTCATACGGGCGATTGTCTGCGCTACCGCATTGCAGACAAAAAAAGAGCAGACTAACGTCTACTCTCCCCCTGCTTCATTTTCTGCCACCTTAGCATTGTGAAGCCATAAACTCAACTCATTTTTCAAGCGCTCGATTTCATTCGAGAACGTGGATTTCAAATGTTGGGTCAGCTCGTCTTGCTTCGTAAGTTGTTTCATCAACTTACGATACTTTTGCCTTGTCCTAACCGCTAATTGACTAATGAGCTGATGATCAGCGTGTAAGCCTGCTATCATTACTTTATCAGTAACCTTCATATCAGTAGGAAAATAATGCAAAGAATAAAAGCTATCTAGCGTATCGTGGACAATATCGACCCATTCATCTGCTTTCCCTCTCCGTAACTGAAGCTCCAGGCGCCACCAAGTTTTTACCTCTTCGGGCAAAACTTGTCGCTTCTTCTCTTGCTCCAGTCGCTTATTATACATACGAACTTGACGTTCAGACGAACGTGCGCCCCAATAGGCAGTCTCAAGCGCTCCATTCGTGCCATAATACGGCCTGAATGAGACCGCATCAGCCAGCCTATATTGGCTCACGTAGTCGTCTGGAAGATTGAGAATATCGCAAGCTATGTCAGCCCGTGAGAAGTGCGGATTCTTGAACATTGTCTGAATGAAAGTACGCAAATCAGTATTCAAAAACTGCTGAATCTTGTTTGGGTTGAAGTCAATCCGCCCTTTCTCCTCGCCAGTTTTTGGGTCTTTGAAAGGTAGAGTTTCGACGTAAGCGATATTCTCTCCGTATTTGTCAACCAAGCGCCAACCAGCTCCAGCGGGTTCAGCAGCCCCCTCTCTCGCAAGGATTGGCATTGCTTGGTTGAGCGAAAAGGCTTCGCCTTTCTCATAGATGATTTCTCCGTCCTCGTTGACAAAGGTGTGAGCAAAATCGAACTGGTTCAAAACACCTACGATTGTAATTCTGTCTATCGACCAATCAAGGTCAAAACTCAAAAAGTGCAAACTTTGCATACTTAACCGCCTGTTAGAAGGGGCGGTCAATTTTTCCCACTCATTTATAACTATCCCTTTATCCCCTTTTTCTCTTCTTTGAGTAGGGTCAAGGACTTGAATTTCATTAGATTTCATGCTATAATCTATTCAACAAATTAAGTAATTAAATTTTCTCAGAAAAGTCCAGATTGCCGTCTGGGCTTTTCGTCTTTGTTGACCTTTCTATTTTTTTAACAACCTCATATAATTTGATTTCGAAGAAATAAAATGAGTGATAATCACTTCTTTATTCTTTTCATCTACCACAAACAGAATAAGATAATCTCCTGAGATTATCGCTTCTGTTTTGAAACTGTCATGCAATCTGCGTCCAATTCTATCATCAAAATCAAACCCTGACGGCATAAAAGCTAAATTATTAACTTTCGAACGAATCTTATTGACTACATTCTTTGCTCCAGAAACGCTGACATTTGAAACAAAATCATAGATTTTGTCCAAATCTTTCAGCGCTCCTTCCGCATATTTAATCTTATAATCCATATCGTTCTACCAAATCAGAATCAGAATAATATTTTCCATTCTGTACATCTGAAACCCTTTGTTTAACTTCACTCTTTAACTGCATAAACAAAAATTCATTGTCTAATTCTTCTTCAGTTGGCAAATCAATTTTCTTAGTAATAGCTACATTCTTCAAATACAATCTCATCACTTTATTAAGGTTATATCCATTCTCCTTAATAACCTCGCTAGCTAAATCTAAAGTATCTGAATCCATTTTAAATGCTACATTTTTCAATGCTGTAGTCATAATATTTCCTCCTTTAAGTAAACTTGTTCCCTCGACACGTTAATTATACACTAAAATAAAGTTAGTCGCAAATACTACCGTTCGCTGACTTATTCCAATTTCCTTTTGACTAAAAGAAACCTTGGCCAGTCGTCCTGCTGACGTGCCTGCCCGAAACGCTAAAGCCTTTCGGCTCAGCCCGTCCAAGCGTACTTCGGCCCAGCTTTTAGTCAAAAGTTTTCTCGGCATAAGCTCACTCCTACTACTTCTCTCGGAAGTGGTCTTTTTTAGGGAAATATTAACCACTCTGCTAAAAGATTTTGCTGATTATTGTATGTCTGACCGAGCTCCTGCTGGTTGGTTCGAATTGCTAACAGAGAGGAATACTCTTTTTATAAAAGAGTACATAAAATCGAATTGGCAAAAAGAAAACCAAGTTTATAAAGAGTGAGGAATTAAATAAAAAATATGCCCCCTGCTGAAAAGCCAAGGGGGTTAAGTCGTTAGAAGCTCATATTTGCGTTCTAAGACGTTTTAAATCAATTCGAGTATATTTACACGTGATTATTACTTTTCGTCGGCATAAGCGTTTAAAATGGCTATAAATAATAAAGACAAGGGCGAACAACGTGAGCAACGTTTACCCTTGTCTTTTTATTTTAGGCATTTAGCTTTTGCTGAGCGACGAAAAGTAATTACGTGATAAAGCTACTTTTCAGAGGCATGATCAAACGCATTGCGTTTGTCAGGGGTGGGCGGAAGCCCACGGTTTTTAAAAGGGTTTTTGCGGAGCAAAATACCCTTTTCTTCTTATCTTGATACTATTAGGGGTCCCGAGCGCCTACGAGGAATTTGTATCGATAAGAAATAGATTTAAAAATTTCGCTGTTATTTTGTACATTTAACTTGACGGTGACATCTCTCTATTGTGAGTTATTAGTGGTACAGTTTTCAACCGTTTTAATTATAAAAAAGTGGTGCATTTTTAAATTGGCACAAACAGGTAACGGTTATTGCAGGTGTATTTCTTATCTATGGGTTTAACATGGATTTTATCATTAAAATCATGAGTATTGTCCGAGAGTGATTGGTCTTGCGTATGGTTAACCCTAAAGTTATGGAAATAAGACTTAGAAGCAAACTTAAGAGTGTGTTGATAGTGCATTATCTTAAAATTTTGTATAATAGGAATTGAAGTTAAATTAGATGCTAAAAATTTGTAATTAAGAAGGAGGGATTCGTCATGTTGGTATTCCAAATGCGTAATGTAGATAAAACATCTACTGTTTTGAAACAGACTAAAAACAGTGATTACGCAGATAAATAAATACGTTAGATTAATTCCTACCAGTGACTAATCTTATGACTTTTTAAACAGATAACTAAAATTACAAACAAATCGTTTAACTTCTGTATTTGTTTATAGATGTAATCACTTCAGGAGAGATTACATGAACAAAAATATAAAATATTCTCAAAACTTTTTAACGAGTGAAAAAGTACTCAACCAAATAATAAAACAATTGAATTTAAAAGAAACCGATACCGTTTACGAAATTGGAACAGGTAAAGGGCATTTAACGACGAAACTGGCTAAAATAAGTAAACAGGTAACGTCTATTGAATTAGACAGTCATCTATTCAACTTATCGTCAGAAAAATTAAAACTGAATACTCGTGTCACTTTAATTCACCAAGATATTCTACAGTTTCAATTCCCTAACAAACAGAGGTATAAAATTGTTGGGAGTATTCCTTACCATTTAAGCACACAAATTATTAAAAAAGTGGTTTTTGAAAGCCATGCGTCTGACATCTATCTGATTGTTGAAGAAGGATTCTACAAGCGTACCTTGGATATTCACCGAACACTAGGGTTGCTCTTGCACACTCAAGTCTCGATTCAGCAATTGCTTAAGCTGCCAGCGGAATGCTTTCATCCTAAACCAAAAGTAAACAGTGTCTTAATAAAACTTACCCGCCATACCACAGATGTTCCAGATAAATATTGGAAGCTATATACGTACTTTGTTTCAAAATGGGTCAATCGAGAATATCGTCAACTGTTTACTAAAAATCAGTTTCATCAAGCAATGAAACACGCCAAAGTAAACAATTTAAGTACCATTACTTATGAGCAAGTATTGTCTATTTTTAATAGTTATCTATTATTTAACGGGAGGAAATAATTCTATGAGTCGCTTTTTTAAATTTGGAAAGTTACACGTTACTAAAGGGAATGGAGATAAATTATTATGAAGATTTATATAAATCGAATGAGCAACTAATATTATGCATTTAAAAGATTTTGCTAAGAAAAAAGCTTGCATTTCTGCAAGCCTTTTTCTTTTTCTTCTTTTAGTCGGTATATAAATAAGATTGTGCAATAACTGATACCCTTGTATGACCTAAATTCTTGCTTACAATTTGCATTGCTACACGGTCATAAACTTCTCCAGCTCTATCTTTTCGCATAGAGTATCTCTCTTTTTTATTAGATATTTTACTTACATCACGAGCATATCGCTCGTATAACCTCGTTGCATAACTTGCTCTGTAACTATGATTGTCATAGTTACTTGATACCTTTGGAAACAATCTCCCTCTTTGGGCTTGTATCCAACGTACAATATCTTTTGTTTCCGCTTCTGTCTTACCTACGATTTCTACTAGACGAGGTTTCCCACCTTTCGTCCCTTTACCTACTTTCAACATTGCCTTTCCATTATCAAAGAAAAGGTCACTTGTTTCAATTCTTATCATCTCAGCCCTACGAAGTCCTGTAGCACTCGTAAAGCGTGATAACGTGTCTTCTTTCTTCTTAGAGATATGCTTATCACGTTCTACTTCCTCACGTGAACGCTTGATGTTCTCACGTAAGCGTGGAGGAGTTTTAATGAAACAAGTACCCTCAACTCCAAACACTTTAGCAAGTGCAACCTTTGCAGTCGAGATAGTATAAGCAGAACGATTCAAGTCTATTAAACGTTGTAAGTATTCATCTACAAAGCCTAACGCATCTTCGATGGTTTGGGCTTCTGGATGAGCTACTTCCAACCAGTCAGCAAAATAGCGAAACTGGTTTTTATACGTGACAAATGTTGATTTAGAATAAATTTTATTCTTTGTATCAGCTTCAACTTTGTCTTTTGATCGCTTTGTTCCAAACCCTGCTTCCAGCATGCTTTGTAAACGTAAGCGACCTGTTTTCCTATAAGATTCTTTCTTTTCAGCTTTCTTCTTTTTATTGGCTCGCTTGGTTGCCCAGCGACCCTTTTTGATTTCCGTATTAGCCATATTGACCCCTTTCTTTTTATTAGGACGCTTTCCAACTATTCAGACCTGTTCAAACGTCGAGATAATCACTTCTCTATGCCGAGGACTTTCTCCTCAATGCGCAACTTTTTTCCTTTGTCTATGCGATGACAAATGAGCAACTTTTCAATTCTATGCTATGAATACCTTTTTACGAGTTAGGCTCTCTGTTTCTGACTTCCTTGAAAAACTCGGTATGTGACTAAAATATATTTCCACCTTTTCTCTAAAAAAACTCATTACTCAAAATTCACTTAACACCTCTTTAGTGAAAACAAAAACTCAATTAAGTAAACACTAACCTCAATTT
>CP102146.1 GCA_024583055.1 Streptococcus suis | reverse complement strand
TTCCAAAGTAGAATTTACAAAGGTTAATCAGGAGGAAACAGGATCATCGGACAAATAGTGTATAGAGACATTTTATTTGTATAAATAAGAATTCAAATTTATAAAAGTAGTACTGAGTTAGGAGGAAATAATGAGCAGCATAAGCAATCAATTTTCAAGTAATATAGAAAGTCTAAGATAAACATAAAAGCGTCTCAGAAGTCGTGATACGGATATAGGACGGCCAATCCACTTACACCATCAAATTGAAAAAAATAGGAACGTCAAGTCAGGGATTCCTGGTTCGGCGACAAACAAAAAAGCGTTTAAAACGTCGCTCAATAAACGTTTCGATATACCCAAATCGTTAACAAGTGGTCTTGCATCGTGGCAAGTATTTCGTCAGCGGTAAGGTAGTCACGGATAGCCTACCCAGTGCCTTTATCAAGGTATTAAAAAAATAGAAAGGAGTTTTGCTAATGAGTAATAAAGCAGAACAGAGGCGCGCAAAGCGCGCCAGGGCAAAAGCCCGTAAAAAAGAGAAAAAGTCCGAGCTTTTAATAAGCGAGGACGCTCGTAAGAAACATGTTCAAAAGATGGGACAAGAGATTATCACGGCCAAATTTGTAGCTGGAAAAGGGAAAAGTCGTCATCAAGGTAAGCAAGAAGATGATATTTTCAAATATATTACATCTGAGAAAGCTTTTCGGGACGTTTCAGCAACGTGGCGTAGATTTTCTGAGTTCGTGGCCAAACATAGTGATGGGACGGATTTAAATAGCTTAGAAGACATTCTGAAATACGTTGATTTTTATATCATGGATTTAATGATTCGAGGTCGAAAGGCAGATACGTTAACTACATATAAAGCTAATCTTGGAAAAGTTTTTGGTGTCTCTACCACGTATTTTATAGAAACTCCTAAACGTGAACGTCGTAATAAAACACGTTCACGTTTAGAGGTTAAAGTAGATCATAAAATCAGTAAAGAAAAGAATGATTTTTTCGACATCTTAGGAAGTGCTACGGGTTTGCGTAAGCGTGAGCTGGAGCGATTACGTGGCACAGATCTTATCGCTAAAAAAGCTAAGAATGGACTTTACTACGTGAATATCACGAGAGGTACAAAAGGAGGACGTACGAGAGTTTCTCCCATTATGGCAAAATCTGAGGAAGAATTGGAAAAGATTTTGGCAATGTTTAAAGTAGCGGGGCCAGGTGTCGTATGTAGTGGTAAATATGGAACGCATCGAATTCCAAAGAACCTAGATGAACATTCACGTAGGGCAGAATATGCTAAACGTGTCTATCTTCATTATGAACGCGATCTAGACAGATTACCACGCAAAGAAAAAACATTTCTACGTAAGGAATATGCAGGTTATGTCCTGGATAAGTTCGCTGAACAAAAAGCTACGGAATACCTGGGACATAATCGTAAAGATGAATTCCGTAAGTCGTATGTCTATCGTTTATTTGAGTAAGAAAAAGAAACAGGGTCATTTTAGATCCTGTTTCTTTTTCTTTCAAGTATTGTAAATCATAGAATTCTCAAGAGTGAATCAATATATTTATCCAGGAAATCGGTTAACCTGGGTCAGTATAGTTAGCCACGAAATTAAGTAACCTGGACTAGTATAGTTAGCCACGAAATTAAGTAATATGGACTAGTATAGTTAGCCACGAAATCGAGTAATATGGGCTAGTATAGTTATCCCTGAAATTAAGTAATATGGGCTAGTATAGTTATCCCTGAAATTAAGTAATATGGACTAGTATAGTTAGCCACGAAATCGAGTAATATGGACTAGTATAGTTAGCCATGAAATCGGGTAATATGGGCTAGTATAGTTAGCCACGAAATCGGGTAATATGGGCTAGTATAGTTAGCCACAAAATCGGGTAATATGGGCTAGTATAGTTAGCCACGAAATCGGTTAACCTGGGTCAGTATAGTTAGCCACGAAATTAAGTAACCTGGACTAGTATAGTTAGCCACGAAATCGAGTAATACGGGCTAGTATAGTTATCCCTGAAATTAAGTAATATGGACTAGTATAGTCATCCACGCAATTAAGTAACCTGGGCTAGTATAGTTAGCCACGGAATCGAGTAATATGGACTAGTATAGTTAGCCATGAAATCGGGTAATATGGGCTAGTATAGTTAGCCACGAAATCGGGTAATATGGGCTAGTATAGTTAGCCACAAAATCGGGTAATATGGGCTAGTATAGTTAGCCACAAAATCGGGTAATATGGGCTAGTATAGTTAGCCACAAAATCGGGTAATATGGGCTAGTATAGTTAGCCACGAAATCGGTTAACCTGGGTCAGTATAGTTAGCCACGAAATTAAGTAACCTGGACTAGTATAGTTAGCCACGAAATCGAGTAATACGGGCTAGTATAGTTATCCCTGAAATTAAGTAATATGGACTAGTATAGTCATCCACGCAATTAAGTAACCTGGGCTAGTATAGTTAGCCACGGAATCGAGTAATATGGACTAGTATAGTCAGCCATGAAACTAAGTAATATGGTCAGTGTATTAAACCATCATTTTTGGGGTATCATTTTTGGAAAGTATATGCCAAGCTCGTCATCTTTTTGAGGGGAAACCATTTGATAGTCTAGGTAAAATGTTAGAGAATTTTGGTTGTCATTATTACAGAAGTCTACTAACTCGTTTTTATAACTGTAATCGGAATATTTTAGATAGAAAGCAATCGCTTTATGGTATGGATAAGAGTAGTTAAATTTTTTAAGGTAACTCCATAGTTGTTTAGAGTTTAACTCATTTTTTGCTCGCAAAAATGCTTCTAAAATTTCTAAAGCACCACCGCTGTATCCTGGTCTAACAGTTGCATCAATCAAAGTACGTTCAATATTTGTAGTTCTTACAGGTTTGGAAAAGCCTACTACGTTTTTGAGAACAACACCAGTATTATTCGTGTTTTTAGAGTTTAGAACATGAACTTTGTAGGAAGTTTCATCATAGGTAAATGAATAGATCATATTTGTACGTCTCATTTTTTTAGAAAAAGCATAATCTATTCTTCCTTGAGAGATATTTTGCTCATTGTTAGAATAAAAATCTTTTTTTGATTGTTCTTTGTTAATATATATATCTTTAGGATTGTTGATGGTTAAGTCGTTAACAAAAAGTGCACTGTAGTGGGAAAGGAAAGATTTAGATAATAATGAAAGAGCTATTTCGTAAGGAGAAATTTGAACGTCAGTAGCAATATAACGAGTAACAGTCTCACCTTTATATTCATTTAGAATTTTTATCGGTTCAAATAAACCTAATTTATCGATAATGATATCGATAAATTTACTTACTGAAGCAGATTTTTTAAGTTTATTTGATTGTTTAAAATCATTTAAAATTTTTATGATTGATGTTCGATTCAGAATATTACCAAATTCTTTTCGAGCTTGTATTACTATTTCATCAGAGTATTTTACTAAGTTAGAAGCATCTTTGGTAATCTTTTTTTCTAAAAGGATATTTTGTATTTTTTCATCTGACAGTACCAATTTTAAACCTCCATATTTTAAAAAACAAGAACCTTAAGCTATGGTATATATACCATAGCTTAGATTATACTTTAACAAAAAAAATAAAAAAAGTCATTCGATAAGCTATGGTATATATACCATAGCTTATAGTTGAGAAATAATTTGTTTAATAGCAAATCAATGATAGAATAGATATAAGATATAAAAGGAGCAATAATATGACCCCAGATGAAATACGCAATACCATTTTAAAGGCGATTTACTCAGATACTGAACTAGTAGAAAATTTAGTTTTAAAGGGAGGAAATGCATTAAAACTACATAGAATAGTTGATAGGGAATCTCAAGATCTTGATTTTTCAATCAAAGAAACGATAAGGTTTACAAAAGAAAATGAAGGAGTAAAACTTCAGCAACTAATTACAGATGCATTCAGACAGAAAGGTTTCTTTGTCAATTCGTTCGAATTTGTTCCGAAGCCAAAGAATAGACATCGAGATTTGCCACCATTTTGGGGAGGATATAAAATATCATTTGCTTTACTTGACCAAGAAAAGTACCAGGATAAAATAAACTCTCAAGATTCTAGACAAATGAAAGAGTTGAATAAATACGCTCTATCTATCGAGGGTGGTGTAAAAAAAATTGAGATTGATTTAAGCTACGATGAGTATACAGAGCATAAAGAAGCATACGATTTAGATGGGACAACAATCTACTTGTACAGTCCCCTAATGATTGTCTATGAAAAGATTAGAGCCTCCTGTCAGCAATTGGAAGAATATCCATTAACGACCAACAAGACCAGAGCTAAAGATTTATATGATATTTTTAAAACATTAACCAATATAAATCAAGTGGAGTTGCGTTCAGAGGTACTGAATGAAGATAACTTTTATATTTTAGAGAATATCTTTCGTGTGAAAGAAGTTCCCTTGGAATTAATGACGAAATTGGACACAAAGAAAGATGACCTTGCTGCTGATTATGAACGTAAGGTGTTGCCTCAAATTCCGAATAAAGATCGAGAGGAATTTGAATATATTTTTGACTACAACCAGAGATTATTTAATGAACTATTTGAGAAGTATCAAAAATATAACGAGAGTAGATAGCATATTGTATTGCGATTGATTTGTTGAATGATAAATTTTTACGAAGAAGCCATTTTCGGTTTCTTTTTTTTTCTTTAATGGTAAAAAATGGTCGTTCATTACTAAATAAGGGCATTTCATGACAATAATAAAAAATTTAATAATATATTTTGTATACTGTACATGTAAACAAAACAACAAAGAATTTCAGAGAAAGGAGAAGCATATGGTTATTATTGGAGTATATCCGTGGTTATAGAAGTTTTTTAGATTTTAAATCTTATCATAAAAAATAACAAGCTAAATGTAGAATAATAAATTAAGGAGGAGAAATAATATGACTAAATTTGAAGAAATGAACAGTATGAATACTAACTTTGTAGCACTTACTGACCAGGAACTGATGGAGATGGAAGGTGGGAGCTGGCCTGGTGAAGCTCTAGTTATGGCGATTTTTGATATTGGTAAACAAACTGGACGAGCATTGAGAAAATTATTCTAATCTGGGAGCAGGATTATGAAGGAACTAAATGAATTTGTAAAAAATCAACCTATTGAAACAATCCTTTTAGTACTAGGTATTATTTATGCACCAGGAATTTTATTGGGAATGTTTGAGGTAGGGAAAGAAGTTGGACAAACATTAGCAACACTTTTGAAATAATTAGACAAGGAGAATAACATGACAGAATTTAATACACTTAATAAACAATTTACCGTTTTAAGCGAAGAAGAATTACTAGGAGTTGATGGAGGTATTGAACCAGTCACAGCTGGTTTGATCGTTTTGGGATTAGTATATGGATCAGGCGTATTTGTTGGATTTATGGGTGGATAATAGTACGTCAAATTATAATTTTTAAAGTAAAAGTAGCATTTTTCTGTATAGGGTGATGCTGCTTTTTTATTATTCGATTATAGAGAAATGCTTGAAGTTACGGATGAAAGAAAATTCTCAATACCGTTCTATAATTAGGCAGAGGTCTGTCATTTGTCATATTAGTTATCTTTATCGGGTCAGCCCCGATACCGTATGGGATACGGGTGCTTCCTAAAAGCTTCAACGCTTTTCTTTTTGGCTTTTGCGAGCTCAGTTATTGTGTCCACAATAACCTAAAATCTAATCACCAGCTGTTCCTCAACCTTACAGGTTTATCAACTGATGATAAGAAAATAGAGATAAGTAATTAGATGTTTGTGTTAATTAAGGAGAAGTCATGCGTTTTAAAAAGAAACATTATCGTCCCCAAGTAGATACAAGAGATTGCGGCGTAGCAGCTCTAGCAGAGGTACTGAATGAAGATAACTTTTATATTTTAGAGAATATCTTTCGTGTGAAAGAAGTTCCCTTGGAATTAATGACGAAATTGGACACAAAGAAAGATGACCTTGCTGCTGACTATGAACGTAAGGTATTGCCTCAAATTTCGAACCAAGATCGAGAGGAATTTGAATATATTTTTGACTACAATCAGAGACTGTTTAATGAACTATTTGAGAAGTATCAAAAATATGACGAGAGTAGATAGCATATTGTATTGCGATTGTTTTTTGAAGGATAAGTTTTTACGAAGAAGCCTTTTAGGTTTCTTTTTTTCTTGAATGGCAAAAAATGGTCGTTCATTACTAAATAAGGGCATTTCATGACAATAACAAAAAATTTAATAATATATTTTGTATACTGTACATGTAAACAAAACAACACACAATATCAGAGAGAGGAGAAATATATGATTAATATTACTGGAGTATATCCGTGGTTATGGAAGTTTTTTAAATTTTAAATCTGATCATAAAAAATAACAAGCTAAATGTAGAATAATAAATTAAAGGAGAAAATATATGACAAAATTTGAAACAATGGACAATATGAACGTAGACTTTGTAGCACTTTCTGAATCAGAAATGATGGAAACAGATGGTGGACTTGTAATTACTGGACCAGCAATAGTTGGTGGACTTATTGTAGTTGGATTTGGTGGACTTGGTTTGTACCTGGGATCAAAATAGGAGGCTTAAGATGAATAATTTCGTAGATATGAAGCAAGAAGAACTAGAAAATATTAACGGTGGCTTTGTAGTCACAGGAACAATGACTTATACAGGTGTAAAATTGGCTAGCGCTTCATTCGCTCTAGGGTATGCGATTGGTCAAGCAATTAAAAATAGCAAGTAAAGAGGTATGGTATGACTAAATTAATAGACATTGATATGACTAAATTAATGGACATTTTAATGTTCTCTAGCCTAAGTTGTAGTTCCATGTATTTTTTAGGGGCTTATTTATCAGGGAAATCGTTTGATAATCCATTGACATTTGTGATGTTATCTGGAGCTGTTGCAGGAGTATTACATTTATTGGATAGGGTATAAGAAGTATTCTGTCACTAATGATTAGGAACTTATTTTTAGAGGGATTTTTTGTAAATTTTCTCAAAATACAGATGCCGTGGAATATTAAATCAAGGTTCTAAAAGGAGAAACTTATACATGAAGACACTAACTCAAAAAGAATTGGTTAAAACGACAGGAGGAAGCATTATCGGTCTCATCGGAAAGGGGCAGACTCTTAGATCGCCACGCATTTACCTCCCTGGTCCCGTGAAACCAAAATTAGAAGTTATGTAGAAAGTAGAAAAAACAATGAAAAAATTTCAAGAGCTAAGTAAAACTGACTTAAAGAATACCAATGGAGGAATCATTCTTGGTCCAGTAATTTTTACTCCCAAAATTGCCAAATGGTTGACAGGATTTTTTAAATAGCAAAGCACAAAAAAGCAAAGGAGAAGATGAATATGACTAATATGACTAATATGACTAATTTTAAAGTAATTGACAACACTAATTTTATGGCACTTTCTGAAGCAGAAATGATGGAAACAGAAGGTGGCTTTGTAGTCACAGGAACAATGATTTATACAGGTGTAAAATTGGCTAGCGCTTCATTCGCTCTAGGGTATGCGATTGGTCAAGCAATTAAAAATAGCAAGTAAAGAGGTATAGTATGACTAATTTTGAAGTAATTGACAAGACTAATTTTGTAGCACTTTCTGAAGTAGAAATGATGGAAACAGAAGGTGGTTTTGCAACTGGGTTAGGAATCGCTATTGGTACGGTTGCAGTGTACTGCATCGGATATATGATTGGTAAAAATAAATAATTAAAGTATTATATGGAATTTTTAAAGAGAAAAACAACATAACTGAAGAAGCCATTTTCGGTTTCTTTTTTTTTCTTTAATGGTAAAAAATGGTCGTTCATTACTAAATAAGGGCATTTCATTACAATAACAAAAAATTTAATAATATATTTTGTATACTGTACATGTAAACAAAATAACACACAACATCAGAGAAAGGAGAAATATATGATTAATATTACTGGAGTATATCCGTGGTTATGGAAGTTCTTTAGATTTTAAATCTTATCATAAAAAATAACAATCTAGATGTAGATTAATAAATTAAAGGAGAAAATATATGACTAAATTTGAAACAATGGATAAAATGAATACAAACTTTGGAGCACTAACAGAAGAAGAATTGATGAATGTTGATGGAGGTCTATTACCTGTTGTTGTAGGTGGAGTTGTGGTTGGCTGGAAAGTAGCTGCTGGGGTTACTGCAGCAGTTATTGCAGGAGGTGTAGCAATTGGAGCTGCTGCAGGTTATTATGCAAATCGTCCTTAAAGGTGTATTGAATTATGAAGTATTTACCTGAAGTTGTAATATTTAGTGCCGCTTTATTACATTTTACTTCACTGGTTGTCAGTGATGTTTTAGGAATAAAACTACCTAGTGTATTGACGGCGCCGTATGTGCCTTTTATTATATTGTTAGCATTATTGATGCTTGTATTATACAAAGACTGGAAAGAAGGATAGGATATGAATAAATTTAATACATTGTGTGATGACGAACTCGTTATGATTGAAGGGGGATTAGATCCGTTCACAGTGACTATGGGCTTAGGAACATTATTTTTAGCTGCTGCGAGTGGAGGATATGCTTTTGGGAAAGATTTGGCAAATCGCCAACGAAGAAAATAGCAGCTTCAACAGTAGGCACAAGAATTGATGGAGGAAGGAAGTATTACTCTAGCTGTAGCAGCAAGTATTATTGCTGGTTCTGCATTTACTGGTTTGAGTGAAGTAGAAAAAAACAGACCTACTCTTTTACTCTATTGCCATCAGAAAGAGAGATGTTGAGAATTCTTGCCACTAAGACAGACATTAAAGTTTCCGATTCCTAATATTTAGGGAGTTTAATTCGTTCAGCCTATGATAAAAATTTAAAAGATTAGCAGTAAAAAGATCAGAAATGATCTTTTTTTGTAACAAAAGGATGGTATTTTGTAGTTACTGGAAAATAAATACTATTTATTACTGAATATAGACTGTTAATGACAATTTGATTTTTTTCGATTTCGGATGAGGTATACTTTCCTTGTAAAGAAAAAATAATAAAACAAGGAGGTAAGCTAATGAAAAAAGTATTGACTCTCAAAGAACTTGAAAAGATTGATGGAGGTAGCTTGAAATCTTTGGCTGTTCGAAATCCTAGAATCGGTCTTCTAACACCGGTTAAACCTAAGATGGAAGTCATGTAATTATAGCAGAAAGGAGTTGTAGTGATGAAAAAATTTGAGCAATTAATAAAACAAGTAACTATGCAAAATGAAATTTCAAATAATATTGCAGAAGTAATTATTTCAGCATCATCGTTTATTGGATTACTCATTGGAGTTGCTCTAGGACTAAGTGTTTTAAGATAAATAATAAGAAGAGGTAAAAAAATGGAAAATATTAAAAAATTTGAAGAAGTTTCAACCGAAGAACTTACAAGTGTTGAAGGTGGTGTAGGTGTTTTGGAGGTTATCGGTTGGTCGTTATTGGCTGCTGGTGGCTCAGGATTGGTTGGATATGGTTTAGCACGAACCTTTGGTTAATAATAAAAAAATAGACAAATTATCTATTTTTTTATTATTTTCTGTTTAAATGCTATTGCTAACTATTATAAACATTTATAATTTGTAAAAATTATATAAGGTGTATCGGAGAGAGATTTATATGGCTGAATTAAAAAACAATGTGAAGAGATTTCGTGTAAGAAAAGCTTTTACTCAGGAACAATTGGCCTCCAAAGTCAATTGCTCTCGACAATTAATAAGTTCAATTGAGAGAGGCAAGATGGTTCCGTCTGTTTTGATAGCTTTAAAAATGGCTAAAATATTAGAAGTTTGTGTAGATGATATTTTTACTTTCTGAATAATGATTTGATCTAGTAATGTAGTTTATTAGATTTCTAAAATGGTACCATATCAAAATACAATTTGCGAAAAAATCGAAATCGTTGTATAATGGTTTTAGTTAAAATCAAAGAAAATAAAAAAGACTAGCCCAGAAAAATGTCGCCAAACATTTTTCTAGGAGCCTCGTTGATAGCCAACCCTATCAAGCGAAACTACTTCTAGTACAATTTTTTATTAATTTCATTATACCACAAAATTGTGTAAAATGAAATGACTTAATAAAGTGTACTAAGATTTCTCAAAAAAATCAAGTAGTTGAGTAAAAAAAGTGGAAGGTATCGACGAAAAGTTGATACCTTTTTATATTTTTCTAAGAAAGGAGGAGAGATGAATATCAATATTGAAAAGATTCATCAAATGATTTTAAAAGATGGACTAAGACAATTCAAATTTAAAAATAGTAAGCATGAAAATACTCCTTTCGAGGAACAAAAGGGAGCTATTTTTGGGTATCGTAGTAAAAAGAATATGATTGCCGGAAGAGGGATTGTTCTCACTTCTCTGGAGGCTGTTGAGGATAATCAAACTGTTTTTACTCATTGGACACCGAATGTCTATCGATACGGGACATATTCGCAAAAGAACCCTCGTATTACAAAGGGGCATAGTGAGAATAATCTTCGCCAAATTAACGCTTTCTATATTGATTTTGACTTAAAAAATCAGTCAGATAATATCAATTTCAGCGACATTCTAGTATCATCTTTAGATTTAGGCTTCATGCCAACTTTAATTTTAAAAACAGAAAATGGTTATCAAGCCTATTTCATCTTAAAGGATGCTGCTTATGTAACAGCTGCTACTGAATTCAAAGTTGTAAATGTTGCAAAGATGATTTCTCAGAATATCAGAAATCACTTTATCAAGGATTTGCCAGTTGATATGACGTGCAATCACTTTGGTATCGCACGTATTCCTCGTGAAGATAACATAGAGTACTTTGATCAAAATAATGTCTATACCTTTGCTGAGTGGTTCAGCTGGTCCATGCAGCAAGATGATTTAACGTACTCTAAGAAACCTAATCTTCTTGTACTATCAGGAACTGAAGGTCAGAAACAAATTGACGAGCCCTGGTATCGTCTTCTTAAGAATACCTCGAAAATTCGTGGGGAAAAGGCTATTATGGGTCGCAATAACGTTATTTTTACGTTAGCTTTGGCCAACTACGCTTCAGGAGTTGCTTATAGTGACTGTATGGAAGAACTCAGTGATTATAATGCTGAGTTAGAAGTGCCTTTGAAGAAAAATGAACTCAAAAAGACAGTAGCAAGTGCTTATTCTGGAAGATATGAAGCTGCTAACAGAGATTTTATCAAAATTTTATGTCAAACTTGGGTTAGCTCTGATTTGACAACAAAAGATTTATTCATTCGTCAAGGATGGTATAAGTTCAAGAAGTCACGTGATCAACGTCAACGCAGTCACTTTTCAGAATGGAGAGAAGATTTTTGGAACTATATCAAGGAAAAAACAAACTCAGATAGTCCATATCTGAGAGTGAAAAAGAAAGAAATTACAGCTGCAATTGGTATTCCAGAACGTTCTCTAGATTATGTTTTAAAGACACTGCAGTCAGAAGGGAAGATTCTATATTCATTTAAACGTGGTCGCCAAGGAGGGCTTATACTTGCTTCTATTTCGAATATCGCTCTCTCATTGATTAGTATGAATAAGAAAGCAAGAGAAGCGTATTATACCGCTTTATCACATCTTCTAGGAGTAAGTAAGAGTATTCTAATCAAACTATTAAAACGAGCGATTAAGGAGCTTATAATGCCCCTTTCAAGCACACTATTTGAACTTGATACGGGATAAGAAATAAAACACGCAAACTGCCATTACATTATATCTATGATAGCTGTCTCGGATAGGGTAGGACAATAGGGTATAGTTTAAATGTCATTAATGGTTAGTTCTATTTAGTATGGTTATTTTTAGGACAGTAGGGTTAGGCATAAGTATGAGTAGGATTGGTTATATTAGAATTAGTAGTAAGGATCAGAATTTAGATAGGCAAGTAGAAAATCTTTCTGATGTATTTAAGGTATTTTCTGATAAGCTTAGTGGAAAGGATAAGAATAGACCTGGTTTAGAAGCATTATTGTCTTTTATTAGAGAAGGAGATATTGTTGTTGTTTCTGAGTTAGATCGATTAGGGAGAAATAATAAAGAGTTAACAGAAGTAATATCTATGATTCATTCAAAAGGGGCTACTCTTGAGATTTTAAGTTTTCCTTCTTTGGTTGGAATTAAAGATGATAATTTAAGAAGGTTATTGAATAATTTAATAATTGAGATTTATAAGTATCAAGCGGAAGCTGAGAGGGTTAGGCTTTTGGAGAGACAACGTCAGGGGATTGAGATTGCCAAAAAGAAAGGCAAGTATAAAGGGAGAAAACCTTTGTTTACTAGTGCAAGTCCTCAATTGCAGCATGCTTTTGAATTGTTTAAATCAGGCTGTTCTGATAGGGATATAGAAGATTTAGTGGGAATTAATGCGAGAACATTCAGAAGATATAGAGAAAAATTTGGAATAAAAAGAACAACATAATATAATGCAATGTATCATATTATGTTGTTTAAGAGATGTTTTTGTTTAGAAAGTCAATGCAATTATAAATGTCTTCTTTGAGATTATTGTTACAGTCAATGATTTCCAGGAAGTTAATGTGTGAGCGGAATAGTTGTAGGTAGTTGATATTTTTAGAAATGAGGATAATGTGACCGAATCGATCATTTTTTCTAATATTTTTTGCTACTTCTAGCTCTTGTTCATTTAAACATATGTCTTCATTTATGATAAAATATGTGTTAGATTGATGAGTTGGAGGAGCTTTGAAACTTTGTAGTATTTTGAAGGCTATTCTCGGATATCTATTTTTCAGATAGTCACTGATGATTTTGGTAATTTGTAAATTTTTGTTTTGTTGTTCAATAATATAAAACATAATTCCTCCTTTCTTTATTTTTATTATATCAGTTAGTGATGATAAATTTTATTAAGATAATGAAAAGTTAATATTATATAATGAGTGGCAATAAATGGTCATTGATGACAGATAATGTACAGTTCATGATTTTTTGGGAAATTAAGAGTTGATTTTTGATAAGATACTTCTAAAAGAGGAGGTAATCTTATGAATTTTTTAATTATTAATAAAGATGATATTTCAATGAAACTGTTTCTTGAGGATATATTTTATATTAGTTCAGATACAACCAAGCCGCATATGTTAAAGGCTGTTACAGAGTCTGGTGTTTTTGAATTTTATGGTACCTTGAAAGATTTAGAAGATAAGTTAAAATTGAACTTTTTTAGGTGTCATCGTAAATTCCTTGTCAATATTGATAAAATTCAAGGACTAAATTTATCAGAACGTCTAATAGTATTTACAAATGATGGTGTTGGGACTATTTCTTTTTCAAGATACAAACAGAAGGAATTAAATAAACTATGGAGAAGAGGTTAATCTATGCTTAATATTTTTGTATTAGAAGATGATTTTTTTCAGCAGAGCAGGCTAGAAAATGCTATTAGGCAGTGTGTTGAAGAAACGTCAGTAAGATATAAATTCCTAGAAGTTTTTGGTAAACCAAATCAATTATTGGAATCAATTGAAGAAGCAGGCAATCACCAATTTTTCTTTTTAGATATTGAAATAAAAGGCGAAGAAAAGAAGGGAATGGAAATTGCTAAAGAAATCCGTGCTCGCGATCCCTATGCTGTTATTGTCTTTGTAACAACTCACTCAGAATTTATGCCGGTAACGTATCGTTATCGAGTCTCTGCTTTAGATTTTATAGATAAAGGCCTAGAGGATAGTGACTTTCAAAAGGCAGTATCAGATGTGTTAGTGCATGCTTTTGAAAATATTGATCATACTATAGCTGAAAATTCTTTTGTATACAAAACTGAAACTGCTCATATTCAAGTCCCTTTTAGTGATATTCTTTATTTTGAAACATCATCAACGATTCATAAAGTCATTTTAAAAACGAAAACAGGTCAGACTGAATTTTACGGGAAAGTATCCGATATAGCGAAAGCTGACGAACGACTTTACCAAGCACATCGTTCTTGTGTAGTGAATCCATTAAATATAACAAGATTGGACAGAACAAATCACATTGCCTATTTTGAGAATGGAGATTCTTGTTTTGTTTCTCGGATGAAGCAGAAGGAGCTTGCAGATTTACTGGAGATTGACTGATGAATATTTTTATATCTCCATTTTACGACACTGTATTCTTTATTGACATGCTGATTCGTTTGATGATTCTTCAACAAATTAGCGGTTTATTTTTAAGCAAGAAGAAAAAATGTTTTATAGCTTCTTGCTTAACTGTCTGTCAAATAATTCTTTATGATATTTACTTACTATTAGAACCATTTTCTTTTCTGATTGTTATACCATTTTTTAAAACAAATTGGAATAGAACTCAAAAAATATTTTATGGATTATTACCATTTGTGATAGGGGATATGTTTCAACGTATCATCAGCCTTTATTTACGTTTTATTTTTGATGTAGATATTGTATATGCAAATGCTAGTGTTATGTTTGAAATCTTATTGTCTATTTTATTAATTCCTTTTTATTATGGATTTTTCAAGGGATTACGAATAGAATCGAAATATCTTCAAGTTGATACTTTGGACAAAAAATTTAGCGGTATATTTTTGGGATTAAATATTCTATTTATTACTTATTTTCTTTTAATAAGAGGTAATTTATTTTTGGAAGTATTGATGGATAAAGGAATAGTGGATATTAAGATAGATACTTATTTTATTAGAACTAATATACTACTATTATACTTTATTCTATTTACAGTTAGTATGTTGTATTTAAACTATCAGAAGAAAGAAAAGCAAGAAAAAGAAATCCAGGAATTGAAGGACAAACAATTAGCTGATTTAGGTCGTTATAGCCGTCATGTTGAATCACTTTATAAAGAAATTCGAAGTTTCCGACATGACTATACAAATATTCTCGTTAGTTTGAATGAGGCTATAAAAGAGGGAGACATTGTTGCGATTCGAACGATTTATAGTGAGGTTATTGCAGATTCTGATAGAAAATTCTATGATGGAAAATATGATATAGCTAGATTATCCAATATACAAAATCCTGCAGTGAAGAGTTTACTATCATCTAAGATGTTGGAGGCACAAAAAAAGGGGATTGCAATTTCTGTGGAAGTAGATGCTGAAATTGAACCACCTGCTTTAGAGTTGATTGAATTTATAACGATTCTGTCTATTTTATTAGATAATGCTATCGATGCTGCAGAGCAGTGTACAAATGGAAATATTGTATTTGCCTACTTCCAGGAATATGACCGAAAAATTGTGGTTGTAGAAAATACTACTGTCGAGGATAAAGTATTAACAAGTCATATTTTTGAATATGGTCATTCTACAAAAGGAGATAATCGAGGAATTGGCTTGGCCAATGTAAAAGCTATTTTAGATAACTATCCTAAATTTTCTATATCAACGAACAGTAGCAATCATCGATTTGTTCAGGAGTTGGTGTTTTTAGAATAATAAAAAGCTCATTAGAGCTTTTTACTATTCTAATTTCTTCTATTTTGACGATTTCTAGGAAACAGGATATTTTCCCAAAAATCTGAACGATTTCCACCAATAGTATTCTTGAGTTCAGAAGTTGAAAGTGGGCAATACATTGTAAGGTTATCAGATCTATTCATTTGTTAATCTCCTTTTGGTTATTTTATATCTGTGATTTTATTTATAGTCTTATTATAAAGGATTTTTAGTGAAAACGCACACATAAGTAATGAATGGTCGTTATTTTGTAATGAATGACCATTTTTTAAATTTTATAAAGAAAAAAACAATATATTGTATCATATTATAAAATAATATGATACAATATATTAGAGGTGATTTACATGAAGATAATAACAATTAATATCAATAAAGGTGGTACAGGTAAGTCTACTTTTTCTTATAACTTTTCTAAGTGGTTATCATCTATAAAACATAAAAAGGTTCTTCTAATAGATGGGGACTCATCATGCAATTTGACTTATTCTTTTAAAGAATTAGGGATAAGTTCTATTTATGATGTCTTTAAAGGAGGAGCTTTTGAGATACACCCTGTAGATGAAAAACTAGACTTTATCAAAGGTTCAGAATTTTTAACTGATGAGGATTTGGAACTTAGGAAGAAACAAAATAATTGCCTGATTCTTTTTATGTGGTTTGCGGATAACATTGATGCGTTAAGTAAATATGATTACGTTGTTATAGATACTCATAACGATGCTAGCTTGGTCACATCGAACTTTATAGCAGTGGCGGATGCTGTGATTGGGGTATCAGAGCCTTCTAGAAACGGTTATCGTGCCTGGTTAGAACTTCAAGAAACCATTAGTCGTCTTAAGTCTGAGGTTGTCGACATTATGACCAGGAAATCCTATATTCAAGCTGTTCCGTATCTGATTGGAAATAAAATAGAGCATATCGGTAGTAGCTCACGAGAGTTTCTTGATATTATTGCTGATGATCCAGGATTGTTAGGAGTAATTCCTAAAAAAGAATTACTTGCAAAGAGCTTACTGAGCGACAAGAGTATATTTGAACTTCAGGATGAAATGTCAGATACTGAAAAGAGACGTCATAAGAACTTTTATGAACATATTGAAGAAGTCTTTGAAAAAATCATTCATACTATATAAGGAGAAGTAATCATGACAAATAAATTTTCAAATTTTCAAAAAGCTAGAGAGGAAGTTTCCGTAAAAAAAGGAATGGTAGTATCAGAAAGTCAAGAACTGAAGAAGACTTATTCTTTTACTTTATTACCTTCAGAACGTCAAATGCTTAAGGAATTGGCAGAGTCATCCCCTATCCGTGTGTCAGATTCACAGTTTCTTTCAAGCTTAATTAGAGATTATTATCTCAACAGAAAATAACCCAAAAATTCAGCTTACTTTAGCTGGATTTTTTCTTTAACGGTAAAAATGGTTATTCATTACTAAAAAACGACAGTTCATTACTTCGATGAAAAATCTCGATACTAATTTTGTATACTGTACATGTAAAGAAAACAATAATAATGTAAAAAGAAAGGAGGAAAGTAGTATGAAAAAGTTGAATAAAAAAGAACTTCAAAATATTACAGGTGGAAGTGTGTTTGGAATGGTCAAGAATTCTATTCGTAAACCTATAATTTATCTTCCTGGCGGTCCGCCAAAGGTCAAATTAGAAGTTATGTAAAGTAAAATAAAAATATACAAAAGGAGGTATTTGTTATGAATACAATGACATTTGATACTGATGCGTTTGTGATGCTTACTCAAGAAGAACTGATGGAAATTGAGGCCGGTGCAAATTGGGATAGGGTTTTTGGTGGTGCTTCAGTTTATTTAGGAGCAACAATGGCTGTTGCAATGGCCACCAGTCCTATTGGTTGGGCAGCTGGAGCTGCTTACCTAGCGACATGTGCTGCTTCAGGGGCTTACATTGGATATGGATTAGCAACATAATTCAATATATTTCTAAAAGAAAACTTAAAATTTGAGGTGAGAAAAGTGAGAAAAAAAACTTCATTTATCATTTGTTCGACAGTTATAATCATCACAAATATTCTTATGATGACATTGTTTTACAATGGGGAAGAAATTGGAACGAATCTGTTTGTTATTGGGATTACTTTATTTTTATTTCCGTTTTTCTTATCGGCAGTTGATGCCAATAAGATCTCAGCCATTAGATTAGAATCATCTGCGCTGATAGTAATGGCAACTTTATCATTGTTGCGTCTTGTAAACCGTATTGATACGATGCCTGTTATGGTAAATACTATAATGGTACTTGTGGTTTTAGGAACCGGAAGTATGCTACTTGTTGCATCAATAACAAGGATTTTTCAAGGTTATAAAAAATAGTTCAGATTGAATAATTGATTGTGGAGTATCTTTAACCCATTTTAGATTAAATTTGTTGGTTCTCGTCACATTTTCAAAACCTTGTTTTCTTTTATTTGATATTACGTGAAATATTGAAACCTATTTGCTCTCATATTTTACATAATGAACTTTTTCCTATGATATTTAGCACTTTTGTCATGAGTTCATCAAATAGACTTGTTTGGGAACTTAGTGAGCCTGTTTTTAAAGCAATTTACGACGGAAATCTAATGTTGTAGATCGAAGAAATGTTGCTATTTATATCATCAATCATTATTCTTTAATAATGTTTCGGATAAGGTAAGGAGCTGTGTTGCTTAAGACACGGCTTTTTAATATGAACATATTGAAGAAGTATTTGAGAATATTATTAAAATTGTGTAAGGAGAATAAACCATGACCAATAAATTTACGGATTTTCAAAAAGCTAGAGAAGAAGTTTCTTCTAATGAACGAGAGTTTAGGAGCTCTGACACTCCAGAGCTAAAAAAACATATTCTTTCACTCTTTTACCTTCAGAGCGCCAAATGTTAAAAGAATTAGCTGCTTCTTCTCCTATTCGAGTATCGGATTCTCAATTTCTTTCAAGTCTGATTAGAGAATATTATTCAAATTGAAAATAAGAAAAATCCAGTTAATAGCTGGATTTTTTGTCACGAACGGTAAAAAATGTCTATTCATTACTGAAAAACGACAGTTCATTACTTCGATGAAAAAACTCGATACTAATTTTGTATACTATACATGTAAACAAAACAACACAGAAAAATAAAAAACAGTTAGGAGTAAAGAGAATATGATTTTTTGGGAATTAATTTTAAAACAACTAAAAAACACATGGTATCTTTAAATGAAAAGGAGAACACTTATGAAAAAAATGACAGATCTAGAACTTCAAAATATTACAGGTGGAAGTATTTTAGGCTTGGTGAGTTTTGTAGGAAATACTATTCGTCGCCCTAGGATTTATCTTCCAGGAGAACCAGTAAAGCCTAAAGTAGCTATTATGTAGGAGGAATCAGATGAATAAATTTAAAACTTTAAGTCAATCAGAACTTAAAAATACAAATGGTGGGAGCATTTTAATTCCATTACCAGTCACTTGGTCGAAGAAGATTGCAGAATGGCTTATTAAAACATTGAAATAAATTTTAAAAAATAAATAAAGAAGGTGGGTGATGGATATGTCGCATATGTTATATCTTTTAAAGGTTGCGTTTTTACCAACAGTGATTATTTTCATTTAAAATCTAGAACAAATCATAAAAAATTAATGCATAGCTCATAATTTAGAACAAAATAATACATAAAGGAGAAAATAATATGACTAAATTTGAAACAATGGATAATATGAATACGAACTTTGTAGCACTTTCAGAATATGAATTACTCAATTGTGAGGGGGGAGTCGGAATTTTTGAAGATATTGGTCGATTTGTAAGCGGAACATGGAATGTTCTTTATCAGACAGGTCGTGATTTTGGTCGTAGTATCGTAAATGCAGCAATTAAATAAGGTAGGAGAAATTATCTATGAAAGAACTTAATAAATTTCAAACAATTGATAAAAATGAATTACAAGAAGTACAAGGCGGAGGTATAGTTTTTGGGGTAGTTGCTTTGATTTCATCTCCGTTTATTTTAGGAGCTATTGCTGGTGGAGCTGACGAGTATGCACGTAAGAAAGGACATCGATAAAATGTTAAATGAAGTAATTAATTTTGTTCAAGATCATAAGACTGTTATATTTACAGCAGTGGTTGTTATTCTCTTATGTACCGTTTACCCTCAATTTTTTAAAGCAGTATATGATACGGGGAATGATTTTGGTAGAAGTATTGTAAATGCACTTATCAAATGATTATAAATGCAGAAAAGGCTGAATCTCAGCTTTTTTCTGTTGTGTCATTTTCAAATCAGTAGAAATAGTGTATGATAATAGATATGTAAACCAAGAGGAGGTTATATGCGTTTTAAGAAGAAACATTATCGTGCTCAAGTAGATACTAGGGACTGCGGTGTTGCCTCTCTGGCAATGGTTTTTGGTTTCTATGGGTCATATTATTCGTTGGCTACTTTGCGTGAGTTGGCGAAGACTACGCAAGAGGGAACAACAGCTTTTGGATTGGTCAAAGTTGCTGAAGGTGAAGGATTTGAAACTCGAGCAATCCGTGCAGATATGACTCTTTTTGATGAGGACATCATCTATCCTTTTATTGCTCATGTAGTCAAAAATGGGAATTTGATGCACTATTACGTGGTAACAGGCTGTGATAAGAAATCAATTCATATCGCTGACCCAGATCCAACTGTGAAACTGAAGAAAATGCCACGTGAGCAGTTTGAAGAGGAATGGACAGGAGTTTCAATTTTCATCGCTCCAACTCCGAGCTATAAGGTTCACAAAGAAAAGAAAGATAGCTTATTGTCTTTTGTCCCTATCCTTGCTAGACAGAAGGGACTGATATTAAATATTGTCATTGCCACTCTTATAGTGACTATAATCAATATTGTTGGTTCATACTATCTACAATCGATTATAGATACCTATATTCCTGAACAGGTAAAAAATACTCTAAGCATTGTGTCAGTTGGATTAGTTATCGTCTATATTCTTCAACAACTGATTTCTTATGCTCAAGAGTACTTATTATTGGTCCTGGGGCAGAGATTATCAATTGATGTTATTTTGTCTTATATCAAGCATGTTTTTCACTTGCCGATGTCTTTCTTTGCAACAAGAAGAACAGGGGAAATCGTTTCACGTTTCACTGATGCTAATTCAATCATCGATGCTTTAGCAAGTACGATTTTATCGGTTTTCTTAGATGTTTCGATTATCATCATTGTTTCAATTGTTTTGTTTTCTCAAAACATTAACCTATTTTTCATTAGCTTACTTGCATTGCCAATCTATACCGTGATTATCCTATCTTTCATGAAACCATTTGAAAGAATGAATCAAGAAACAATGGAATCTAATGCGGTCCTATCATCTTCAATCATTGAAGACATTAACGGTATTGAGACAATCAAGTCCTTAACAAGTGAACGACAACGTTATCAAAAGATTGATAAGGAATTTGTCGATTATTTGAAGAAGTCATTTGCTTACGGTAGAGCTGAGAGTATTCAGAAAACGCTAAAAAAATTGGCTCAGTTATTGTTGAATGTTGCGGTATTATGGATGGGAGCAAATCTTGTTATGGATAATAAGATGACTTTGGGGCAGCTTATTACCTATAACTCTCTATTGGTTTACTTCACAAACCCTCTGGAAAATATTATTAACCTTCAGACGAAGTTACAAACTGCTAAAGTTGCTAATAACCGCCTAAATGAAGTATACCTGGTAAAATCTGAGTTTGAAGAACAAAAAACAGTTCATGATTTGAGTCATTTCAAAGGGAATCTAACCTTCAACAGTGTCAGCTATAAGTATGGATATGGTAGAGATGTTCTTAGTGACATTAATCTCACATTGAAAGCAGGTAGTAAGGTGTCATTTGTAGGCATTTCAGGTTCAGGAAAAACTACATTAGCCAAGATGCTTGTTAACTTCTTTAGTCCATCAAAGGGAGAGATTTTATTAGATGATGTGAACCTAGAAGACATTAACAAAGAAAGTCTTCGAAGATATATCAATTATCTACCACAACAGCCGTATGTTTTTAATGGTACTATCCTGGATAATCTTTTGCTAGGAGCAAAAGAGGGAACGACTCAGGAAGATATTTTTAGAGCTGTTCAAATCGCAGAAATCAAGTCCGATATAGAATCTATGCCATTGAACTATCAAACAGAATTAACGTCAGATGGTGTTGGTATTTCAGGCGGTCAGCGTCAGAGGATTGCCTTGGCTAGAGCCTTATTGACGGATTCTCCAGTATTGATTTTGGATGAGGCAACCAGTAGCTTAGATGTATTGACTGAGAAGAAAATCATAGATAATCTTATGCAATTAGATAAGACATTGATTTTCATTGCTCATAGATTAACAATTTCTGAGAGAACGGAGCATATCGTTGTCCTGGATAAAGGCAAAATTATTGAAGAAGGAGCTCATCAAGATTTGCTTCAGAAACAAGGATTTTATGCTCATTTAGTAAATAGTTAGGAGGGAATCATGTACGAAGAATTACTAGAAAGTTCGGAATTTTATCAAAAACGGTATCATAATTTTTCAAGCAAATTGATCCTTCCAGTATTTGCTTTGATGGTTTTCTTGGTTGTATTTTTGGCATTCTTTAAAAAAGAAATCACTCTTAAAAGTGCTGCTACTGTAGAGCCAGTAAAAGTATTAGCCCAGGTTCAATCAACCAGCAGTAACAAGATTATTTTAAATTCACTGAAGGAAAATCTCGTAGTTAATATTGGTGATGTCTTGATCAAGTACGATTCTACAAATGAGACGTTGCAACAAGATAACTCTGAAGATCAGTTGAGTTTACTGCAAAAACAAAAAGAGCAGCTTGAGCTATTAAAATTGAGCTATGAGACAACTACTAGTCAGTTTCCAGAAACAGATACATTTGGTTACTATCGTAGGTTTGAGGATTACTTGAATCAACGACAAACACTAGAAAGTAGTGTTTCACAACAGAATGGAACAATTGCTTCACAGAACGCAGCATCAACGAATACTCAAAATACAATTGGTAGCTTAATCAATGAACTATCAGGTAAAATATCTGATTATCAAGCGTTAAAGAGTGCTATTTCAACAGGAACATCAATTGATAGTACGAACCAAGGGTATTCATTGTATACTACCTATATTTCACAATCTGGGACATTAACGAGTGATATTGAAAAGGATACTCTAAAGAATCAAACGATTACTCAGATTGATTCACAAATCCAGCAATTTCAGTCAGAATTATCTAGTTATCAAATCCAATATTCTAGTGCTGGTGTTCAGCAATCCTACAATTCTAGCTTAGATAGCCAACTTTCTTCTCTACAATCTCAAAAAATTTCAGAAGCAAGTCAAGAACTAACAGCTCTGGAACAAAAAATTAATGAGTTGGAGAATGGATTGGAGGTCCAAAATAATACTCTTTCAGATACTGAAATTGTGTCTACTGTTGCTGGAATTGTTCATATGAACAATGAGGTCCTTAATGCAGAATTGATTCCAGAAGGAACATTGATTGCTCAAATATATCCAATTATTGCAGATGAGAAGAAAGTTTTGATTGAGACTTATATTCCTTCTAGTGATATTTCCAGCCTTAAAGTAGGAGACAAGATTAAGTTTAAAACCCAGGATTCATCCAATAAAGAACTAACTCTTATTTCAAAAATCTCAAGTATAGATAGTAATGCCACTAAGACAGAAACAGGCAGCTACTTTAAGGTTGTTTCAGAGGTAAAACTTTCGGATAAGGAAACCCAGGTTCTGAAATATGGTACATCTGGAGAAATCGTTGTAGTAACTGGAGAGAAAACATATTTGGACTATTATCTGGATAAATTTTTAAATTAAATAACACAGGAAGAAATCGAATTTGTAGATTTGGTTTCTTTTTTGTCGCCAATGGTAAAAAACGGCTGTTCATTACTAAATAATGCCATTTCATGACTTGAACGAAAAAATAGGAAACATTCTTGTATACTAAACTTATCAAGGTTGCAACTAGATAATATAAAAAAGAAAAATATAAAAAGGAGGTATTCAAATGAATACAAATGCAATGGAACGATTTGAGACACTTAACCTTGACATGCTTGCAGCCGTTGAAGGTGGAAATGTATGTGCTTGGGGAGTTGGAGGTGGTGCCGCAACTGGTTTTGGGACTGGTTTATTAGCTGTGGCTGCAATGACTAATCCAGTAGGATGGGTTGCTATTGCTGGAGTAGGTGCCCTAACATTAGGAGGAGGTCTAACTGGTGCAGCTACCTTCTGCCGTTAAAATAATAATTTCATTCATCGGTATCGTACTTTACTTATTAGGGATAATCTGGTTGTTTAACCTAGGATTATCGAGTGAATTGAGATTTATTTTGTTTGTATCTTCAAGCTTGCCAATTCTTTTAGTTTTCTTGATAGAGTTTATTAAGAAAAATTCTAAATAGTTTGTTACCTATTTTTATGATATGAGGATGAATTTGCTATAAAAATAGTTAGTTTGATAATGTATTAGGGTTTAAAAGAAAAAAACTAAAGCACTCCCAGGGGTTAGATATTAATTTAATGCCAGGAGTGCTTTTCTTATTGACTAATTGAACTACATAAGGGATTAGATTTTGGGTCTTAGGGTTCCCTCTAACAAATAAAATATAACGAAAAAGCGTCTGCTTCGTTAATTTTATCGTAAGTGGGTACCCACTTACTGTGCTTGCTACCTTATTCGATATTAGATTTATTTTATTGAAAAATGGTCATTCATTACAAAATAACGACAGTTCATGACTTAGATGATGAAATAGCTATATTATTTTTATATACTGTACATGTAAAGAAAATAAATATTTTAAATAAAGGAGAACATAATGAAACAGTTTAAAAAGTTAGATGAAAAAACACTTGTCAATACAGTTGGTGGCGGAAGCAGGGAAGAAGATTTTAATGCAGGTCGCAACTTTGTACGTATTATCAAATATTTTTTTGGAGGACGTTAGAATGATGAATAATACAACTAAATTTAAAGAATTGAATACTGATACATTAAAAAATATTAATGGAGGTGGGGTAGGTGACTTTATTCAAGGAGTTATCTATGAGATTTTTAATTCGGCGAAACCTAAAAAACGTAAGTAAATACTAAGAAATTATGAACTACAACTGGGGATAGAGCTAAGCGAGGAGATTCGAAGTGAAGAAAAATTTATTTAAGACATTATTGTTAAGTACAGCTATATTTGCTATGATTGGGACAAACACAGTTTTAGCAGAGGAAAATGAGGAGAATAGCCAAACTTCAAACTCCTCAGTAGCCGTGGTAGAATCCACGGTACCTAGCTCTGAAGAAAATGTTGAAGTAACAGCTAAAAAGGTGGTTTCTGTGGGAGATGCTGATGATTCTACGGCAGTTGCTGAACCAGCTAATAGTGAGGTTACAGAAGAAGAACCTGCGGAAATTACATCTGAAGAATATGCTGTAAATGTGGCAGATTTCCAAAAAATTAGTATTGAAGATGTTCGACAGACATTTACCGAAGATGGTCTGGAACATACAATTTATTTCGGTCGTGAGACATGTTATTACTGCCGTCAATTTTCTCCAGAATTAAAGGAATTAAATCAACTTATTGATAATAAGTTGGAGTATTATGATACAGATGGTGCAGATTTTGATGATTCAGCCAAAGAATTTTTATTTCAAACAGTAGGTATTCCAGGAACACCAACGGTTATTTATGTTAAAAATGGCCAACTAGTTTCAGGTTGGGTTGGCGGAGGAGTGACAGCTAAACAACTTTATGATCACTTGTATCTTGGTCAATCTTCTGCTCAACAGCCAGAAGGTATACAAGGAGCTGACAATTCGGAAGAACAAGCTGTACAGCCTGATGTAGAGGAAAAAGTAGAAGAGAAGTTGGAATCTGAAAAAGTAATTGTGGAGAGTGAGAAGCAGCCTGAACCGACAGTAACAACAGTTTCTAATTCAACACTTACAGACATTTCAGCTAATTTGACAGTCGCTGAACTTGAGAAACAAAACGAAACCACTACAGTTGCAACTGCTCAAACTAAGAATAGTGAGGTTGTAGTTCAAGCATCGTCTAATCCGGTGCAAATGGTTGCAACTGAAAAAGTAGAGCAGACTAAGTTGCATATTATTCCTGACACCAGTCGCTCAACTGATACTGTTAAAACAGCGAAAACTTTGCCAAATACAGGTGATACGGTTTCTTTGACTCTTTTCCGCCTGGGTGTAGTACTGCTTATGTTTTCACTAGGAGTTGTTTTTAAAGTGTTAAAAACTCATCAGGAGAAGTAGTTTATAAGAGTAGTATATTGGGGAATATCAAAAATGGTTTGGAGATCCATTTTTGATATAGCGAGTTTCGGTGAGCATTCGTCTGTGCGGTTTGCAGACGTCGGCACGAAGTGTCGAGACCAGGAGAAAATCAAAACGATTGAGTTTTGTATTTTCGGGCAGTATGCCAGCGTGTTTAGCGCAATCAAAGGGTGCGCTAAACACGCAAACCTAGAATTTTGCGATTATCTCAGAGGAGGTCACGGTTTTTTAATCGTGATTTTTTTGATTTTAAAAATATGGCAGACTATTAGTATGAAATATTGAATGACTAGAGCGTAAATAAATAGGAGGAAACGGGTGTTAAAATATATCAATCACGCAGGACGTTAATCAATATTAAAGTTATAAGGGAATTT